>NC_021886.1 GCF_000441555.1 Candidatus Profftella armatura
ATGTTTTTTCGTTATAATAAATTAATTAAATATGCGTTAAGAATTAAAAAAAAGGATGTTAAGAAAGTTAATACTCTTGGGTGTATAACAAAAACATTGGCTCAAGCTACATTGCCTCATACAAATCCAAAACTTCCAATTGGTACACTTTATAGTAGAAGCACAGGTCAATTAATTTTTTCAATTATTCCAACAAGTCCAAATTATGGAATTCCATATGGTTCTATACCTCGTTTAATTTTAGCATGGATTTGTAGTGAGGTTATAAAAACTAAAAAACGTATACTTTTTCTTGGCAAATCACAAAGTGATTTTTTAAAACAGATTAATTTACATAATAACGGAAGGGATATTGCTCGTTTTCGTGAACAAGCTTTACGTTTATTTAAATCAGTTATTTCTATTGAATATAATGATGAAAAAAAAAATAATTTCTCATCTCGATTGTTAATTTCTGAATCTTCACATATATTTTGGAATACGAAAACAAGAAAAAAAAAATGGGAAAGTTCATTGGAACTTTCAGATGGATTTTTTAGAGAAATTATAGATGCATCTGTTCCGATAGATATACGTATATTTCATGCTTTAAGTAAATCTCCGTTAGCAATGGATATATATACATGGTTAGTTTATCGTATATTTATTTTGCAAAAATCTAAATTATCTTCTGTTTTTATATCATGGATTAATCTAAAATTTCAATTTGGAGTTGGTTATCCGAATACTAATCAAGGTTTTCGAGATTTTAAAAAACGTTTTAGATTAAGATTAAAAGAAGTTTTATTTTTTTATAAAAAAGCAAAAAGACATGTACGAGAAAATAAAATTGGACTAATAATAACTTCTTGTGATCTTCATATTTCAAAATTAAATTCGAAAAACAAAAACGATTAAATTGCGTAAATATCGCCTTAAGAATTAAAAAATATTTATTTAAGCCACCTTTGTATTGATTAAACTTTAAAATTTAAAATAAGACTTATTTTGATCGTTAAAAATAGAAAAATTAAATTATTATCATGGATTAATCTAAAATTTCAATTTGGAGTTGGTTATCCGAATACTAATCAAGGTTTTCGAGATTTTAAAAAACGTTTTAGATTAAGATTAAAAGAAGTTTTATTTTTTTATAAAAAAGCAAAAAGACATGTACGAGAAAATAAAATTGGACTAATAATAACTTCTTGTGATCTTCATATTTCAAAATTAAATTCGAAAAACAAAAACGATTAAATTGCGTAAATATCGCCTTAAGAATTAAAAAATATTTATTTAAGCCACCTTTGTATTGATTAAACTTTAAAATTTAAATGTGCGTGTAATTTGCTTTCCTATTTTTTGTGTTGCGTGTAATTATATTTGATAATATTTTACGCGTAATCCCCATTGCGTGTAAAATGTCCCCCAACTAAAAAACAAGCAAATAAACTTAATTATATTATTAAAACATCTGTTAAATCAAATAAAATTATAATTTAAATATTTTAAAAAATCTAAAAAGTATGTTATTATCGTAAAAGTATGTTATCATCGTTTTATAAGAGAGAATTTTTTTAATTCTTTTTTCTCAATAGGAAGAAAAAATAATAAAATTAAAATTTATTATTATTAAAATTACTTATTATTCATTATATTCATTATTTATTTTAAAGTGTTATTATAGCTAATTAATGTTTTATAAGAACAGGAATAAATACAAAACTCCCCCCCCTAAAACCCTGAAAGGTATTATTATTATTAAAATAAATGCCATTAAAAAAGTTAAAGTCTTTAAAAATATTAAATATCGTTATTTAAAAAAAAATGAATTTTGAAAAAAATTATTATTGGGATTTTATTTTAATTGGGGCAGGTTTGTGGAATAGTATAATTGCTTGGTACTTAAAACAATATAATCCAAAGTTAAATGTATTATTATTGGAATTAAGTTCAAGTGTAAAAAATCACATATGGTCTTTTCACCAAAATGATATAAGTTCATCACAATACATGCTCATAAAACCATTAATTACTTATTCGTGGCCATCATATCAAGTAAAATTTCCAAAATTTAATCGTAAAATTTTTAGTGGATATTATTCTATTTGCTCAAAACATCTTAATTCTTATTTAATACGAGCTTTAGGTATAAACAATTTTTTGTTTAACAATAAAACTGTAGAAATAATTACTCCAACATCAATCCGCATAAATAATAAAAAAATAATAAACGCAAACTGTATAATTGATGGTAGAGGGTTAAAAAATTCTCAATTCGACGGGATATATCAAATTTTTTTAGGTCAACAATGGAATTTATCTTCTCCACATGGATTAGATATACCAATAATAATGGATGCAACTGTAAATCAAAAAAATGACGAATATCATTTTATTTATACATTACCATTAACCCCTAATAGTTTAATGATTGAAGATACTAGATATACCAAAAAACCTTTTTTAAAAATTGACATGCTAAAAAAATCCATAAAAGATTATGCTATTAAAAATAGATGGAAATTAAAAAATATAGAAAGAGAAGAAATTGGTTCTATACCAATAGCGTTAAAAAATGAAAAAATAATAAAATTTAAAAAAATAATTTGCGTTGGTTTGCGAGCTAATCTTCTTCATGCAACTACCGGGTATTCTTTGCCAATTGCAATTCAATTAGCTGAAAATATTGCTAAATATTCCATTACTACTAATCAAATTAATTCTACTGTTTTGTTTAAATTAGTGAAAAAATTTATTATTAATCATCAAAAAAAACAGCGTTTTTTTTGTATGCTGAATAGATTATTTTTTTTATCAAATTCAAGGTGTCATTTAGATATTATGCAATATTTTTATACTCTTCCAGACAAAATTATTAGAAATTTTTATGCAAATAAATTATCGTTTTTTGATAAAATTCGTATTTTTTCTGGTAAACCTCCTATTTCATTATTTCAAGCTTTATATGCATTTTTAAATTTATAAAAATGAAGAAAGCAATTATAATAGGAGCAGGTATTGGAGGGATAGCATTAGCTATACGTTTACAAACAGCAGGAATTTCTACTATTATTCTTGAGCAAAGAGATAAACCTGGAGGTAGAGCTTATGTGTACAAACAAGATGGATTTATTTTTGATGCTGGACCAACTGTAATTACTGATCCAAATTCGATTAAATTATTATTTGATTTGTCAAAAAATCGCATGGAAAATTATGTTAATTTATTGCCAATAAAACCTTTTTATCGGTTATACTGGGGAAAAGAAAAATTTTTAAATTATGAAGATAATATAAAAGATTTAGAAAAACAAATAGCAAAATTCAACTTAAATGATATAAAAGGTTATCGTCTTTTTTTGAATTATTCAAAAAAAGTTTTTAAAGAAGGATATCTTTCATTTGCATCAAAATCATTTTTAACTATTAATGATATGTTGTTTATTTTACCAAAATTAATAAAAATTAAAGCTTGGAAAAGTGTTTATAGTATTGTTTCGCAATTTATTAAAAACGATTATTTAAAACAAGCTTTTTCTTTTAATTCTCTTTTTATAGGAGGAAATCCTTTTTCTACTTCTTCTATTTATACTTTAATTCATGCTTTGGAATATGAATGGGGAATTTGGTTTCCTAAAGGAGGTGTAGGGGCTCTGATTAAAGCATTAATTAAACTTTTTCAAAATCTTGGTGGGAATCTTATACTTAATTCACAAGTTATTTCTATTTATGTTAATAACAATAAAGTAAATAAAGTACATTTAAAAAATGGACAAATATTTGATGCTGATATAATTGTTTCTAATGCAGATATAATTAATACTTATCGAAATTTGTTGGGTCAATATGCTTTTGGAAAAAAAAAGTATATGAATTTGATTAAAAAGAAAATGAGTAATTCATTATTTGTAATATATTTTGGATTAAGTGAACAATATACTCATTTAGCTCATCATACAATTTTTTTTCCTTCTAATTACAAAAAATCGATTGAAAATATTTTTGGAAAAAATTTTTCAAGAGATAATCTTTCTATATATTTACATTCTCCTTCTGTAACTGATTTATCATTAGCTCCAACAGGTTGTTCTACTTTTTATGCATTAATACCTGTCCCTAATTTGAGTAATTCTTCAATAAATTGGTCGGAAGAAAGTATAAAATTAAAAAATATAGTTTTTATGTATCTTGAACAATATTGTATACCAAATTTACGTAAAAAATTAATAACACAACGTATATTTACCCCGAATGATTTTAAAGATGTATTAGGTTCGTATTTAGGATCTGCTTTTTCATTTGCGCCATTGCTTACACAAAGCGCATGGTTTCGTCCTCATAATCGTGATAAAAATTTAACTAATCTTTATTTTGTTGGAGCAGGAACGCATCCTGGGGCTGGTATTCCTGGTGTTATTGCTTCCGCTAATATAACAGCAGAAATTATATTTAATGATATTAATTTATGATTGATGATTCTATTTTAAAGTTAGCAAATAAAATTATAAAAGCTGGATCAAAAAGTTTTTCGTCTGCCATAAAACTTTTTGATCCAGTAATTCGTTATAAAGTACTTATGCTTTATGCTTGGTGTCGTTATTGTGATGATGTTATTGATAATCAAATTTGTGGAAATAGATCTAAATTTTTAAAAAAAAATGTTAGCATGAAGCACAAATTAAAAATATTGCGAATAAAAACAAAAAGAGCTTGTATTGGATTTAAGATGAAAGAACCAGCTTTTTTAGCCCTTCAAAAAATAATATCTATTCATTCTTTTCCAGTTCATTTGCTTTTTGAGCATCTTGATGGTTTTGAAATGGATGTAATGGAAAGAACTTATATAACATTAGATGAAACATTAGGCTATTGTTATCATGTTGCTGGAACAATAGGATTAATTATAGCTCATCTTATTGGAGTAAAAGAAAAAGATACATTAAATTGCGCTCGTAATTTAGGGATTGCTTTTCAACTTACTAATATTAGTAGAGATGTAATAGATGATTTTTATGTTGGTCGTTGTTATTTACCTTTAGATTGGTTAAGAAATGAAGGTTTAAATAAATCAAATTTTGTATTAGCTGAAAATAGAAAAAAATTATTTAAAGTTGTGACACGTATTTTAGATATAGCAGAATTTTATTATTCTTCTTCTTTAGTAAAATTGAATACATTACCATTACGATCAACTTTAGCTATTGTAACTTCTTGGAGTATTTATAGAGAAATAGGTATAAAAATAAGAAAATATAAACATAAGGCATGGAATAAAAGACAACATACAAATTTTTTTGAAAAATTGAAAATATTTTTAACCATTTTTTTTAAATTAATAATTTCTAGGATAGCTATTAGTTTAAATATATATAAAAAAAATTTTTTTAAAAAATTTAAAAAAATTTTTAAAAAATAACAAAAATTATAAAATTTAAATAAAAAAATAATTTTTTAAATTCTAATTTTTTACATAAAA